>NZ_JAMSHL010000070.1:0-583 GCF_026521175.1 Aminobacter sp. MET-1
ATGCAGCGCCCCAGCAATATCTGGAGGCGGCAATTTCGGGTGCCGGCGTGCTGCCTGTGCTGGTGCCGTCCTTCGGCGATCGCCTCGACCTCGACGTGTTGTTGTCGTCGGTCGACGGCGTGATGCTGACCGGCTCCAAGTCCAATGTCGATCCGCGCCTTTACGGCGAAGAGGCGACGGAAGCCAATGGTCCTTACGATTTCGCCCGCGATTCCACCACCATGCCCCTGATCCGCAAGGCGATCGAGCGCGGCGTGCCGCTGCTTGCCATCTGCCGCGGCATCCAGGAGCTCAACGTCGCCCTTGGCGGCTCGCTCGCCACCGAAATCCAGGAGCGCGACGGCATCGACGACCACCGCGCCCCCGTCAGCGACAACCAGGACGAACGTTTCGCCATTCGCCAGACGGCGACGATCAAGCCGGGCAGCTGCCTGGCCGGTGTATTCGGCCCCGGCGACATCCTGGTCAACTCGGTCCACCGCCAGGCGGTCGAGCGGCTCGGTGCCAAGCTGCAGGTCGAGGCCATCGCGCCCGACGGCACGGTCGAAGCCGTGTCGGTGCGCGATTCCAGGGCCTTTGCCGT
>NZ_JAMSHL010000071.1:0-464 GCF_026521175.1 Aminobacter sp. MET-1
CGCCAGCAAGCGCCGCATGGCCTCGGCCACGCTGTCTGGTGCGCCCGCGACATCATCGGCGACGAGCCGTTCGCGCTGCTGTTGCCCGATATGGTGTCGTTCGGCAAGCGCGGCTGTCTGGCCGAGATCATGGAGCTCTATGGCGAGACCGGCGGCAATGTGATTGCCGTCGAGCAATGCCAGTCGCATGAGACCAACAAATACGGCATCGTCGGTAAAGGCCAAGCCGCCGGCTCGGGCTTCGAGGTGACGGCGATGGTGGAGAAGCCGAAGCCGGCCGATGCACCGTCGACCTACTACATCAATGGCCGCTACATCCTGCAGCCGGAGATCTTCACGCTGCTCGGCACCCAGGCGCGTGGCGCCGGCGGCGAGATCCAGCTGACCGATGCGATGGTCAGGCTTGCCGACAACCAGGCGTTCTTCGCCCGCCCGTTCGGGGGACGCATGTTCGACTGCGGCTC
>NZ_JAMSHL010000072.1:0-446 GCF_026521175.1 Aminobacter sp. MET-1
GTCGGCCAGATCATCCCGTGGAACTTTCCGCTTCTGATGCTGGCCTGGAAGATCGCTCCCGCTCTCGCCACCGGCTGCACGGTGGTACTGAAGCCGGCCGAGTTCACGCCGCTCACCGCGATCCTGTTTGCCGAGATCTGCGAGCGCGCCGGTGTGCCCAAGGGTGTGGTCAACATCGTCCAGGGTGGCCCCGAGGCGGGGGCGGCGATCGTCAATCACCCCAGCATCGACAAGATCGCCTTCACCGGCTCGTCGGAGGTCGGCAAGATCATCCGCAAGGCGACTGCGGGCTCAGGCAAAAAGCTGTCGCTGGAGCTCGGCGGTAAATCGGCCTTCATCGTTTTTGAGGACGCCGATCTCGACAGCGCCGTCGAGGGGCTCGTCGACGGTATCTGGTTCAACCAGGGTCAGGTCTGCTGCGCCGGTTCGCGCCTCCTGGTGCAGGA
>NZ_JAMSHL010000073.1:0-446 GCF_026521175.1 Aminobacter sp. MET-1
TCCTGCACCAGGAGGCGCGAACCGGCGCAGCAGACCTGACCCTGGTTGAACCAGATACCGTCGACGAGCCCCTCGACCGCGCTGTCGAGATCGGCGTCCTCAAAAACGATGAAGGCAGACTTGCCGCCGAGTTCCAGCGACAGCTTCTTGCCCGAGCCCGCAGTCGCCTTGCGGATGATCTTGCCGACCTCCGACGAGCCGGTGAAGGCGATCTTGTCGATGCCGGGATGGTTGACGATCGCCGCCCCCGCCTCGGGGCCACCCTGGACGATGTTGACCACACCCTTGGGCACACCAGCGCGTTCGCAGATTTCGGCAAACAGGATCGCAGTCAGCGGCGTGAACTCGGCCGGCTTCAGCACCACCGTACAGCCGGTGGCGAGAGCGGGAGCGATCTTCCAGGCCAGCATCAGAAGCGGAAAGTTCCACGGGATGATCTGGCCGAC
>NZ_JAMSHL010000074.1:0-440 GCF_026521175.1 Aminobacter sp. MET-1
GCCGCCCGCGACAATGGCGAGACGCCAGGCATCGACCGCACCGCCAAGCTGTTCATTGGTGGCAAGCAGGTGCGCCCCGACGGCAACTATGCGCTGCCGGTGCTGACGCCGAAGGGCAAGCTCGCGGGCGAGGTCGGTCTCGGCAGCCGCAAGGACATCCGCGACGCAGTCTCGGCCGCACGCGCCTGCAGGGCCTGGCCGGAAGCGACCGCCTACAACCGGGCCCAGGTTCTTTATTACCTCGCCGAAAACCTCTCCGGCCGCACTGAGGAGTTCGCAACCCGCATCTCGGAACTGACCGGTGCCAGCCACAAGGCCGCCAAGGCAGAGGTCGAACAATCGATCGAACGGCTGTTCTTCTACGCCGGCATGGCCGACAAGTTCGAGGGCAGGGTGCACCAGCCGCCGGCACGCACGGTGACATTGGCGCTGCATGAGCC
>NZ_JAMSHL010000075.1:0-424 GCF_026521175.1 Aminobacter sp. MET-1
TCGCCCTGGGCGGTTGGCCAGTCGAGGCAACGACCGTGGCCGGTCCAGACGCGCTTGAGGTTGCCCGTCGATTCCGCCTCCGCCCTGGCGCAGATCTCGGCCTCGGCGACGACCCAGAGGCCGTCGACGTCATCGTGTTTGGCAAGGACCGCTGTGAGTTCCCCCGTGTGCCCGGTGACGATGTTGATCGCACCGGCCGGAATGTCGGAATATTCGAGCACCTGGTAGAGGTCGGTGGCAACCAGCGGGGCCGTGGTCGAGGGCACCAGAACCACGGTGTTGCCCATGGCGAGTGCCGGGGCGAGCAGCGAGATCAGGCCGAGCAGCGGCGCTTCATCAGGGGCGATGATGCCGATGACGCCGACGGGCTCATGCAGCGCCAATGTCACCGTGCGTGCCGGCGGCTGGTGCACCCTGCCCTCGA
>NZ_JAMSHL010000076.1:0-409 GCF_026521175.1 Aminobacter sp. MET-1
AACACCAGCGCTGCCAATGTCGCCAAGAGGAACGCAGCACCAAAAGCACCGATTGCTCTTAGGTTTCCGATTTCCAGATTCTGCTTGAACCAGCGGACTTGCGCCTGCGCATACCAGACTGTGGCAGAGGCCATTGTTACTAAGCCAAACAGCAGGCCCTGTTGATGAGGCATCGATACGAAATCGAGACCAAGCACGAGCATGAAGACGAACGGGGCGGCGACATAACACTGGCCGAAGAACGGCGAGCGAAGCGTATGCCGCGTAATTCTGACCTTCTTCCAGCGCAACAGCGCGACAGCCATGCACAGGGGATAGATCCCAAAAATCATGCCACGCGCGATCAGCAGGTTGGAAACTGATCCGAGTTCCTTGGATCCAATTCCGGGATCGTAAACAGACGGCAATG
>NZ_JAMSHL010000077.1:0-409 GCF_026521175.1 Aminobacter sp. MET-1
CATTGCCGTCTGTTTACGATCCCGGAATTGGATCCAAGGAACTCGGATCAGTTTCCAACCTGCTGATCGCGCGTGGCGTGATTTTTGGGATCTATCCCCTGTGCATGGCTGTCGCACTGTTGCGCTGGAAGAAGGCCAGAATTACGCGGCATACGCTTCGCTCGCCGTTCTTCGGCCAGTGTTATGTCGCCGCTCCGTTCGTCTTCATGCTCGTGCTTGGTCTCGATTTCGTATCGATGCCTCATCAACAGGGCCTGCTGGCTGGCTTAGTAACAATGGCCGCTGCCACAGTCTGGTATGCGCAGGCGCAAGTTCGCTGGTTCAAGCAGAACCTGGAAATCGGAAACCTAAGAGCAATCGGTGCTTTTGGTGCTGCGTTCCTCTTGGCGACATTGGCAGCGCTGGTGTT
>NZ_JAMSHL010000078.1:0-375 GCF_026521175.1 Aminobacter sp. MET-1
GCACAGGACGTCGACGCCGGCCTTCCAGGTCAGGTCGGCCGGGCTGCAGCCGAGGAAGGCGCAGGCGTTGGAGAAGCGCGCGCCGTCCATGTGCAGGTTGAGATTGAGCTCCTTGCAGGTCTGGCTGATGGCGCGGACTTCTTCCGGGCGGTACACGGTGCCGACCTCGGTGGTCTGGGTCAGGGTGACCACACGCGGTTTCGGGTAGTGGATGTCCTGGCGCTTGAGGGCGATTTCGCGGATGGCCTGCGGCGTCAGCTTGCCGTTCTCGGTCCTGGCCAGCAGCAGTTTGGAGCCGTTGGAGAAGAACTCCGGCGCGCCGCATTCGTCGGTCTCGACGTGAGCGGTCTCCGAGCAGATCACGCTGTGGTAGCT
>NZ_JAMSHL010000079.1:0-356 GCF_026521175.1 Aminobacter sp. MET-1
CGGCATCGACTTTGTCGCCGGCAAAAACCGCGTGCCAAGACCAGCCACCGGGATGACTGCCTTGCGGACTTTCCTGATTGCCACTTCGTTCTCCCTCAGATGTTCAATGCTTGTCCCTTGCGACAGCAAATTCCATGCGGAAAATAACTGCTTGGCGCGGCTATAGTTCCCGACTGATGACAATATTGAGGCAGCCGGAATCGGCCTGAGCCAATCAGGCAATCAACAAAGATTTCAGTCTGTTATGGCTACGCGGCCTTGCGGCCGATGGAGACGTAGGTGATGCCGTGGCGGGCGACGACCGCCGGGTCGTAGAGATTTCGCCCGTCGAAGATGACGGCTGTCGAGAGCTGCTG